>NZ_CP108355.1:0-41521 GCF_036237295.1 Streptomyces sp. NBC_01352 | reverse complement strand
TAATTTGTCGGTGTCGCTCGCGCTCTTGATCGCGTATCCTCAGTGACCATGCTGCGCATTACCGCGATCTCCGGAGGAGAGGCAGGGATCAACTACCTGCTCTCCGGTTCGGGATGCGCCGGCGGGCACGGGCAGGAGGTCGAGGCCACGCTCGACGGGCCGGAGGGCTACTTCGCCAAGGGCACGGAACACGGAACTCCGCTTGCCATCTGGGTGGGTGAGGGTCTCTCAGAGTGGGGTCTCACCGAGGACGCTTCCGCGACGGAGCGTGACATTCGCGCGGTGTTCGCGAACCACTCGCACCCCGAGGAGTACCGGGCCGCGGTGTCCGCCGCGAAGGCGTACATCGACGAGAACGGCATCACCGGCACGGCCGCGCAGAAGGTCATGAAGGACGCCGAGGCCAGCGCCCGCCGGGGCCGGAAGCCATACGAGTACCGCACGGTCGAGCAGCGGGTCGACGACCGCCTGGCGAAGGAGCCGAGCGCCGACCCGGAGCGTGTGGCGGAGATCCGGAGGGAGGAGCGGGACAAGGGTCAGTCCGCTCCCGCCATGTACTTCGACCGGACGTATTCGGTCCAGAAGAGTGTGTCCGTCTACCTCACTTCGCTGGAGGCCGCCGGTCGTCACGAGGACGCCGCGAAGGTGAGGGCCGCGTTCGTCACGGCCATCAAGGCCGGCGAGAAGGTGTTCGAGGCGGAGGCCAGCTTCGGCCGGATCGGCTACCACGGCAAGGCGAAGGGCGACCGCCCGTCGACCGGGAGGTACGTGGACTCGACCGGCTACACGGCCGCGATCTTCACCCACGAGGTCTCGCGTGAGGGTGACCCGCAGTTGCACGCGCATGTGGCGGGTCTCAACAAAATCAAGGTCCACGACGCGGACGGCAATGAGCACTGGGTGACCCTCGACTCGCGTGCGATGAACAAGGCGCGCGAGGCCGCGGCCGCCGTCTTCGAGCGCACGCTTGAGCAGGAGATCGAGAACGTCGCGCCCGTCGTGTTCGAAATGAGGCCGGACGGACTGGCCCGCGAGATCAAGGGGTTCGAGCAGGAGCTGCTCGACGGTATGTCGACCCGTTCCTTTCAGGTCGACCAGCGGTATGAGGAGCTGTTCGAGCAGTACGTCCAGGACCACGGCCGTGAGCCCTCCGCGTACACCCAGGCCAGGCTCAAGGAGATGGCCACGCTGGACACGCGTGACCCGAAGCGGAATGAACACCAGTCGGCCGAGGCGAGGATCGAGCGTGCTACCCGGATCGCCGAGGAGTGCGTCGACGGGGGTCTGCTCGGTGCGCTGGAGCGGGTCGAGCAGGTTGGCGTCGAGACCCGGCTCGCCGAGGTCGACGTCCCCGAGTTCGACCGCGAGCAGGTCATCACGGAGTCGCTGGAGGCCCTGCAGACCAAGCGGGCGACGTGGGACCGCAGCGAGCTCATCCAGCAGCTGAACACCACGCTCGGTGACAATCTCCCGCGCGACATGCCGCTGCTCGCGGTCGCCAACGAGCTGGCCGACGAGGCCCTGAAGTCCGGGAACTACGGCGTCGTGCAGACCGCCGGCCTGTCCATCATCGGTGACGCGCCGTCCCGCATCCGGGCGAGCGACGGCCGCTCGGTGTTCAGCCCGAGCGCCATGGCGTCCGAGAAGTTCTCGTTGGAGGAGCACCTCGGCGACGAGGCCCGGGTCGCTTCCCGCGCCCACCAGACCGGCGCCCCGTGCCTGGCCCCGCCCGTCCTCGACCAGGTGGTGAAGGAGTCCGGCGTCAGCGCCGACCAGGCCGACGTCGTGCGCGGTGTCCTGGGCGACAGCAAGAAGATCAGCGTGGTCGAGGGCCCCGCCGGCGCCGGTAAGTCGTACGCGACCGGCGTGGTCGCGGCCGCCTGGCAGGAGCACACCGGGGGCCGCGTGATCGGCCTCGGTCCGAGCGCCGTCGCCGCCGAGGTCCTCGGCGAGGAGGGCATCGACATCCGGGAGAACACCACCCGCTTCCTCGACGTGTACTCCCAGGGCCTCGGCAGTCGGGAGATGGTCGAGAAGTTCAGGCTGCGCGCGGGTGACCTGGTGGTTCTCGACGAGGCCGGTATGGCGAGCACCGACCACATCACCCGCGTCTCCGAGTTGTGCGAGGCCGCCGGGGCCAAGTTGGTGCTCATCGGTGACCAGCAGCAGCTGCAGTCCCCGGAGGCCGGCGGCTTGCTGCGGACGATGGTCGAGGAGGGCCCGCACTACTCCCTGTCGAACGTGCGCCGCTTCCGGGAGGCGGACGGCACCGTGCGCGAGTGGGAGGCCAAGGCGAGCCTTGCCCTGCGCCGCGGCGATGCCCGTGCGCTGGAGGAGTACCGCCTGCAGGGCCAGATCGAGGGCGGCACGATCGAGGAGATGAAGGACGCCGTAATCCAGGCGTACGTGGCGGACACCCTCGCGGACCGCGAGTCCGTGGTGATGACCGCCACCAACAGCCGCGCTACCGAGCTGAGCAGGGAAATCCGTACGGAGCTCGTGCGGTACGGGCTGGTCGACGAGGAGGGCGTGCCCCTGGTCGACGACAACCGTGCGGGTGTCGGCGACCTCATCCAGGCCCGGAACAACGACGCCAAGTTGAAGGACAGCGAGGGCCGGTTGGTCCTCAACCGCCGGGTGTACCGGGTGACCGGTGTCGGCGAGGAGGGGCAGCTCGTCGCGCGCCGGGTGGCCGGCCGCGACGCCGACGGCACCGAGCGGCTCGCCGGAACGGTCACCCTGCCCTCGGACTACGTCGGGGAGCACGTCTCTCTCGCGTACGCGGGCACGGTCAACGCGGTGCAGGGCCGCACGGTCGGCTACGGCGGATACTTGCTGGTCGAGGAGGGGATGAACCGTCAGCAGGTCTATCCCGGCCTGACCCGTGCCCAGCGGAAGAACCGGGCGTTTGCCGCGTGCCAGGTTCCGGCTGACGAGCACCGGCTGCAGAGGCTCGACCAGGACGCGATGTCCATGCTCCAGACCGCCGTTGAGCGTGACGGAGGCGAGCTGTCCGCGCTGCAGGAGCTGCGGGAGAGCCAGGACTGGGCCGAGTCGATCCCGGCCCTTGAGCCGAAGTGGCGCGACTACGTCGAGGAGCACACCCGCAACCAGTACGAGCCGATGCTTCGGCAGATGCTCTCTGAGGACCACTACAACAAGCTCCGGCAGGGCGATCCCGGCACGGTCTACCGCAAGCTGCGGGAGGCCGAGCTGGCCGGGCACGACGGCAAGAAGCTGCTGGCGAGTGCCATCGCGATGCGCCCGATGAGCTACCCCGTGCCGGACAACGTCCCGGCGCTGGTCAACTGGCGTATCGACACGGTTCTTGAGGACCGCACGCCGGAGCACGAGCCGGCCGGACCCTGCTGGGCGGACCGCACACCGGAGATCCCCGGCATCAACGGCGAAGTCGCCAACAAGCTGGCCGAGGCCATGGACGCCCGGCGCGACGTGCTGGGCGAGCGCCTGGCAGAGGAGCCCCCGGAGTGGGCCGTCCGTCATCTGGGCCCCGTGCCCGAGGACGTCCTCGACCGCGCCGACTGGGAGCGTCGCGTCGGCACCGTCGAGGCGTACCGCGAGCTGTACGGCGTGGACGCCCCCAACACGGCGATCGGCCGTCTGCCGGCGAAGGGTGCGGTCGAGCAGCGCGCCGCGTGGGAGGCCGCGCACTCCGCCCTCGGTCGTACCGAGGACCAGGAGACCCTGGCCAGGACCTCGGACGCTGCTCTGCGCGAGATGGTCAGCCGCTACGAGCGCGAGAAGTCGTGGGCCCCGACGTACATGGGCGAGGAGCTGTCCGAGGCCCGGCAGTTGGTACTGCGCTACGAGGAGAAGGCCATCCTCGCGCAGGCCGACGCCGACCAGTGCACGGACGACGCCGAGCGCGCCGAGCTGGAAGCGCAGGCCCGCGGCTACGAGGACCTGGTGTCCAACATGTCCGAGCGGGTCGAGGTGATGGAGCAGATCGACGCGGCCCGCTCTGCCTGGTACGAGGAGACCGCCCCGGCCCGGGAGGCCGCCGAGGCCGCCCGCGACGAGCTCGACCGCCGTGGTGTCGACGACCAGGCGCAGGCTCAGCAGGACGCCGACGAGGCCGAGCAGCAGCTCGACCAGGAGGTCGACGAGGAGCTCGTCGCCGAGCCGGAGTACGACCTCGACCAGGCGCCGGAGATGGACTGGGAGGTCGAGGGCGAGACCCTCGACCAGGCCCCCGACGTGCGCGACGAGGCCGAGTTGGCCCCGGAGCTCACGCACCAGGAGCAGGAGGAGCTCGACCAGGCGCTCGCCGCGTACGAGCAGCGGCACCGCGTGGCCGCCGAGGTCGCACACGATGCCGAGCAGGCGCCGGAGATGGACTGGGACGTCGAGGGCGAGACCCTCGACCAGGCCCCCGACGTCGAGCAGGAGCTGTCCGAGCAGGACGAACAGCAGCGGATCCAGGACGAACTGGCCGCCGAGGCCGCCGCGTACCGCGAGGACCGGCGGGTCGAGGCCGAGCAGGCCGCCGCCGAGCAGGCGCCGGAGCTCGACTGGGACGTGGAGGGCGAGACGTGGCAGGTCGAGGAGTCCCTCGACGCCACCGAGGAGACCGCCGAGGTCACGGCCGAGGCGGACACGCCCACCTACACGGTGGACCCCGAGATCAACGCGGCGATCGAGGCGTGGGTGCAGCAGTCGCGCGAGCAGGTCGAGGCCGCGCGTGAGGCCGAGCCGCACGACCTCGACCAGGCGCCGGAGATCGATTGGGACATCGAGGGCGAGACGTACGAGGAGCGGCACGAGGAGACCGTCGAGGCGGAGGTCGGGCAGGACGTCGAGGCCGAGCTGCAGCCGGAGGCGCCGGCGCAGGACTTGGTGTCGGTGGTGTCCGGGCCCTCGGCCGAGGAGGAGCTGCTGCGTGCGTACAACGAGACGGAGTACGTCAACGAGAACGCGCGGATCGACCAGGAGCGTGCCCAGCGCGATCAGCTGGCGCCCGCGCAGCAGCAGGAGCCCGAGCAGGAGTCCGCTCCCAAGCTTCCGGTTCAGCTGTCGGACCTGCAGGAGGACCTCGACAAGGCCCACGCCGCGCTCACCGAGATTGCCGCCCGCATGGCGGAGAGCAACCAGGCAGCCGCCGCTGCCGACGAGGCGGTCCGCGCCGAGCAGGCCGAGGTCAACCGCAGCCGTCAGGCCGAGGCCGAGCAGGCCCCGCAGATCCAGCACCAGCAGGAACAGGGCCCGATCATCAGCTACGGCCCGCAGTAACGGCGTGCTGGCCCTCCGGTCGGCCCGCCCCATACCCTCAACCGACCAGGAGGTGAACCGAGTTGAGTGCCCAACCGGAGTGGACGCCGCCCGAACTGCGGTCGCAGGACGAGCTCAAGGCGATGGTCGCGTACGTGACCGAGCACGGCTATGGCAGCACGAGTAAGACCTACGTCCGGGGCATCGTCACGGCGCTGAGCTGGGCGATCGGCGAGGCGGACGTCTCCCCCATCACCGGCAGGTCGCTCGGCCGGCCGGTCACCGGCATGGAGGCCAGCGGCGAGCGCAGCCGCGCGTACGAGGCCCTGTACCCCAACAGCGACCCCGCCCTGTGGCGGGTCACCCAGGAGCAGGGCCAGGACTACACGCTCGCCGTCGAGCACACGCTCGCGTGGGCCACGGGCGGGGACACGGGCCTGGCCGTACCGGCTGACTGGCCCTGGCCCCAAGACCGGTAGGAAAAGCCGCAGAAGGCAGCAGGAAGCCCCCAGCGCGTTGCGCTGGGGGCTTTCCTTGTTCGGGCCGCTAGTTGGCCGCTACAGGGCCAGCAGAGGGCGGCTCACTGCGCTGGTCACGGTCCCACTCGAAGTAGACGGTCAGGGTCGCGTCGTCGTCGATCGCCCGTGGGGCGCCGGAGTGCTTCGGGTCGTTGGCCCATTCGTCGTCCTGGTGTTTCTTCATCTCGATGCACTTGGTGAGGGCCGTGATGAGCCGCCGCTTGACGCCGGGGGCGTACCGGTCGTGCCAGTCCCCCGCACGGCTCGGGGTGCCGTACGACGTCCGGTAGATCTTCATCCATTCCTGGCAGAGCCAGCCCAGTTCGACCACGGCCTCGCGGTGCCGGTACCAGCACGGAGGGATGCGCGGCGGGGTCACCGGGCCGCCGGACACGGAGCCGTAGCCGGTGGGGTTCTGCTCGGCGTAGATGTTCGCCGGCCACCCGACCCACCCGTATGTGCCCTGCAGTTCGGACCGCACCCAGCGGATCAGGACGTCCCAGGCTTCTGCGGCTTCTGCCTTGTTCATGCCGTTGTCGAAGGAGAAGTTCCAGACCGCGAGCTTCTCCTCGGCCGTCGAGGCGAGTGCCTCCAGGTCCTTGGCGAGCTGCTTGACCGTCTTGCCGAGAGCGTCCAGGCCCGTCCGGATCGGGGCGAGGGCCTGCACCTCCGCCTGCAGGCCCGTGGTCCGCTCCTCCAGGTGGTCGAGCGCCTCCTGAACGGAGCCGAGCTGGGCGAGCGCGGTCTGCACGTTGCCGTCGCGCTCGCTCAGCGTCTTGACGTCCTTCTCGACCTTGCCAATGTCCTTGGCCAGGGCGAAAACCTGCGAGGCGAGCCCGCCGTCCACCGCCATCAGCGGCTTCCCTTCGCCATCGAGACGCCGGAGTCCGTGGAGTCGCCCGAACGCTGGCCGGGCACCTTCGGGTTGGACGTCAGCTTCTTCACGTCACGCCGCTTCCACAAGGGCTTGATATGCGTGATGACGGGGCTGCAACCAGCGAAGATGACCAAAGACTGACGCTTGCCGAGCTTGAAAACCTGGCCCGGCGTGATGACCGGCTTCTCCTCGGTGACTGTGGAGATGGACGACTCCCCGTTCTTCGTGGTGGTGGTCCTGCGTTCCTTCTCGTAGGTGCCGCACATGTCGCTGATGTCCTTGCGGACCTGGGCGTCGCCGATGCCGCGCAGGAAGATCCGGATGTTGGCGTCGTCCCAGATGATCCGGCCCGCCTGCTCTCCCCAGACTTTGAACAGCTGGGCACGGGACTGAATGACGATGACCAGGGTGATTCCCCGGCCGCCGGAGTCGGGCATCCAGCTGTCGACCGGCAGCGGGATGATGTTGGCGATCTCATCCAGCGCCCACAAGCAGGGCGGGTCCATCCGACCGCTGCCGTTCTTGTTGCCCAGCTCGATCGTGACGCTGCGCAGGTAGTCCGCGAACATCACGAACAGCGGGGCCACGACGGACCCGGGCTTGTCACTGCCGATCATGTAGAGCGTCCCGCGGTTGAGCAGGAAGGTCTCGGCGTCGAAGTGCTCGCCGGGGCCAGGCAGGACCGTGGCCGCGACCTTGGGGTTCGACATCCAGCCGAGCGCGTTGGACAGCGTCGTGAAGATGCCGTCACCCGTGCCCTGTACGACCTGCTGCCGCTGGACCAGGAGCTCCGCCCAGTCCCGGGCGCCGGCCATGTGCAGGATGTTCGCCGCGGTCTGGTCCTTGCGGTTCTGGCTCCACTGGTAGACGTCCATCATCGTCTTCCCGCCGAGCGCAGCCGCGTGCATGAACCGCGACAGAACCTCGCAGGCCGTGGACTTGAAGAACGCGTCCACGCCCGAGCCGGAGCCGTCGCCGGAACGCGCGCCGTACAGCAGGTACGCGGCCCGCTGAATGGCCACGTCGCGCACCTCGCAACCGCGGATCGGGTCCCAGCGGAAGGTGTTGAGCTGCTGCTCGCCGCTCAGGCCCAGCGGGTCCCAGACCCATACGGGGCCGAGCAGTTCGCGCAGTTCCTTGGTCGCCAGGTGGTCCCCGACCTTGGACGACGTGTGTACGACCGCGCCGTCCCACTGGTAGATCATCGAGTTGATGATGATGGACTTGCCCTGCCTCGACGGGGCCAGGATCAGGTAGTTCGCCTCCGGCGTGCCCCAGATGCCGGTAGGCAGGCCGCCGGAGCGCAGACGGCCCAGCGGCACGGCGTACGCCGTGGTGGCCACCTTCTTCTCCTGCCCGACCAGGCTCGGACGGGTCTGCGGGATCAGCTCCCGGGCGTGACGGGCGCTCATCTCGTCGCGGATCTCCCGCTTGCTGGCGAACCCGGGACGCGGCCTGAACTGCGCCCAGGCCCAGCCGATGCCGCCCACGGTGGCCGCAGCCGCCACGGCCACCGCGATGCCGCCGGGGCCGTACAGGAAGTGGTTGAAGCTTTCGAGGTGGTCGATGATCGCCGGGTTGTCGGTGTTCGTGGCCGGATCGGAGCCGGGCAGACCCGGCACCGGCGTGGCGGCCAGCTCCATGGCCTTAATCTTCGCGTGGGACATCATGGGGTGCGTTCTCCTGTCGTCTCGCTCAGCCCCCGGATAGGCGCTGCAATCGCCTTCCGGGGGCGCTGTCTGTTGTGGGCCGATGACCTTGTTGGGAACCGTACGTCTGAGGTCGGACAACCTCCCGCGCGTTTTTGCGTGGGAGCGCTCGGATAGCGCGCGGTTTGCCGCATACGGCGATCGGATGACCCCCGCCGGTCGAGTCTGCAACGGTCGGCCTGTGGATACTTTCCGCGCAGATTCAGCTGACGAGGCATCAGACCGGCTGACGCTGGCCGTTGATCGAACGGGTCTGCGCGGCATCCTCAGCCCGCTCGTGACCGTCCGCGCGGTAGTCGCTCGGCTCCTGCCGCGCGCCGCTCGACTCCGCGCGGCGGCTTTCCGAGCGCGCGGTTTCGCCCTCCGGCTGCCGCGCGCCGCCGTTGGCGATCATCGCGGCCCGCTTCTTGCCGAACTCGATCAACCAGTTGCGTGCGTTGCCCTCGTTGACGCCGTACGCCACCGACAGCTCCTTGGCGGTCGGGAGCTCCCGGCCCTCGGTCGCGGCCGCGAGGTACTCCACCCAACCCTTCTGCTTGTCCGGGCTGCGGAAGGTCGGCGCCTCGGCCAGCGTCGCCACCTCGGCCTCACCGCCGAGCCGTTCGGCCAGCTGCGGCCGCAGGGACTCCAGCAGCTCCGCCGCCTCCCGTGCCTCAGCCTGCGTGCGGGCCGCCTCCTCGGCCGCCAGGCGCCGGGTCTCCTCGGCCTCCCGCCGCAGCTCAGCAGCCTGTTCGGCCGCCGTGGTGTGCTCACGGACCGCGTGCTGCGCCTCGACGAGAGCCGACCGCAGACGCTCGACCTCACCCTCGGCCCGACGCGCCTCTTCGGTCTTGGTGCGAGTCGTGTCCTCGGCGGTCGCCTGCTCGTTGACCAGACGCTGCAGCTGCTCGCGGATCGAGGTCACCTCAGCCGCGGCCGTGGTGCGCCGCGTGGTCTCCTCGGCGATCAGGTCCTGTACCCGGGACAGCTCCGCAGCCGCCTCGGAGAGCTTCTTCTGCTCCTCCTCGGCACGCTCAGCGAGCCGAGCGACGTTACGGGACTCTTCGGTCATTTCGGATTCCGCGCGCTTCCGCGCAGCTTCCGCGCGCTGCCGAGCGTCTTCCGCGCGCCCCGCCTCAGCCTTGGCCTTCTCGGTCTCCTCGGCCGCCTTGGCGAGTGCCTCCTCGGCTTCCTCCCGCGCGGCCACGGCCGCCGCCTTCTCCTCGACCGCCGCGCGCTTCTCCTCTTCCGCGCGCTCCCGCGCGGCCTCGGCCTCGGCCTGAGCCTGTGCCGCGCGCTCCGCCTGCTCTTCCAGTTCTGCCGCGCGCTCCGCGTTCTCGATCCGCTTCGCCGCCGGCATGATGGCGACCCGCTCCATCAGGTCCGTCACTTCCAGCGGGTCCTTGAAGTTCACCGTGGCGACATCGTCCACCTCGGTCCACCCGCCCAAACCGCGCAGCACGGCGAGCGCCTGGCCGCTGTCGGTGGCGAAGTCGGCCCGAGCCATGGAAGTGGTCGCCGCCTTACGCGCCTGCTCCAGTTCCTTGACCGCCGTGGCGAGGCGCCGCCGCTTGGCTTCCTTGCCCTCGATGAGCGTCTTGTGCGCCTCCAGCAGCGTGCGCAGCCGGAACAGCTGCTTGCCCGCCTTCTTCGCCAGGGCCGCCCGGTAGACCTGCCCGCCCTTGCTGGCCGGGTCGATGTCGAGGCCGGCGAACAGGGCCGCCCAGCCCTTGGTCCACAGCAGCCCGATGAGCTTGGCCGGACCGGGCTTTGCCTCGGTGTCGGGGAGCTCCGCCCCCTTCATGACCGCCCGGAACTCCAGCTCGATGACGACGGCCGCGACAACCGGCATGATCATCATGAACGGTGCGCTCGCCGCGTTGGGGGCGTGGATGAAGTTGGCCGTGGCGGACACGGCGACCAGGCACCAGGCCAGGTCATGCATGAGCCGGAGCTGAGTGGTCCAGCCCTTGTCAGCGCGCTTGTAGAGCAGGGTGAACAGCACCAGCTCCGTGATGTCGAACGCCGCCAGGAATCCGACCGCAAACGGCTCCGGGAGCTGGGCAGTCTCCCGGGCGAAACCCCACATTCCGTACAACGACACGGACATGCTGCACAGGGCCATGACGTACAGCCGCTTGGGCAGCGAGGGCCGCCGGCCGCTGTCCGGCTCCTTGCCCGCCTCGACCGCCGCCTGGCGCTCCTCGGCGAGCCGCTTGCGGGCCCGCTCAGACGCACGCCACGCGGTACGGATCGCCACGTACGTCATGCCGAACCACACCAGGACCACGGCGGCGACGCTGACCGTGAGGACCCAGGCCGGGGTGTCGGACACCATCCGGTCAAGAGTCGACGACCAGTCAACCTCCTGACTGGTTCCTGCAGCTTGTGACCAGGACGGATGCACTCCGGCCGTAGTCTGGGACAGACGCATACAGACCTCCATATCTCTGCGTCTTTGGCCTCGGCGGTCCCTACAACCGCTGGGGCCTCTTCTTTGTGTCGTGCGGGTCAGGCGTTTCGGTTGCGAAGGAACTCGTCGAGCGCTTCGTCGAGGAGGTCCTGCAGGTTCACGTCGTGGGCAGCCGCGTAGAGCTTCATGCGCCGCCGTACGGACGCTCGGACCCGTCCGCTAATGAGGACCCTGTCCTCGGTCGCGGGTGCCGATTTCTCCTGCTCATCGGGCACTTCGCCTCTCCTCGTCGGTGGTGGTTCCAACACTTGGAGCCCCATCTTTCCCTCCCGCTGATCGCGTGTCCCATGACCTTACAGCTAACAAGCTACGAAGTCACGTTCTTAGCTTGTTGACAACGTAGCTTCGATGGGGCTTACTGGAATAGCGAAGAGGGCCGGGGTTGCTGCCCCGACCCTCTCGGACCGAGCCGGAGTTGCTGCTCCGGCTGGTCACGGACACCCCTGCCGTTCTCACCGAGAGGGATCTCCTGTGCGTCATCTTCCCAGGTCCAAGCGTGCCGTCACCACGCACGTGAACGTCGACACGACCACCGCCGCGCCGAACGGGCGCCGGGTGCTGGTCGTGGGCCGCTTCCTGCGCCCGACCTGCGACAACTGCGACGGCTTCAAGGCCGTGAAGGTCGTGATCGGCAAGAGGCTGGTCACCATCCACTGCTCCGAGTGCGCCCCCGCCCCGACCGCCGGCCTCGACGACGTCATGGACGACGTCGAGCGCCAGGACAACGAGCAGGGCCCCGAGGCCGACGACCTGTTCGCGGGGTGGGCCGCATGAGCGCCGAGCAGCAGGCCGAGGCCGCGAGGGTCGCCGCCGAGCAGGCCCGGCAGGCCGAGGAACAGCGCCAGCAGATGGCGCAGGAGCTGATCCGCCACGGCCAGGCCGCCGCCGCCGTCGCCCAGATCGGGGCGCGAGGGTGACCGAGTTCCCCGTCCCGGACGCGGTGCTCAACGCGGAACTGCCGGTCGGCGAGGACTACGTCGCCCCCGCCGACCGGCCCGCCGAGTGGGCCCGTATGGCCCGTGAGCTGGCCGCCAGCGGCTACGACGAGGCGCAGGTCGCCGAGGCGCTCGCGGTCGACGAGGCGACGATCGAGCGTCTCCTGCAGGGGACGGAGGGCCCGCGATGAGGAACCCCGTCCGCCCCCTGCTCGTGTGGTGGGGCCAGGCCCTCGGTGCCGTCGGCATCGTCGAGGACGTCGTGTCCACCGTCCGCGACCGCCGTCTGACCAAGGCCAACAGCGAGCAACTGACCGCCAGCGCGCGGAACACGGCGCTCGCCGAGGCCCGCCGGGGCTGCACCCACACCCCGACGTGCCCGCCGGCCGCCGCGCCGGACCGTACGAAGGCCGCCGAGGTCTGGGCCGACGACGCCTGTGTCTACCTGTGCAACGGGCTCGTACTGGCCGCCAAGGCGATCAAGGCCCCGGACTCCCTGTCCGGCCTCTACACCCCGATGCGGGAGAAGGAGAACACGCCGTGACGCACGACGACCGTGTCCAGGCCGCCGCCGTCATCGCCCTGCTCGCGGCCGTCCTGGCCGCCGTGTGGGGCTGGCGCAACGGCCTGGCTCCCGAGCCCATCGGATGGCTCGCCGGGGCCGCGTACGGGGCCGCGCTGCTGTTCGTGGCCCCGGCCCTGCGGGCGCCGTCCGGCGCCACGGCGGTGACCAGCATCAAGTACGCCCTGTTCACCACGGCGTTCAGCGTGTGGGTTGCCGTCGCCGGGGTCTACGCCATCGGGCAGCTGCTGCGCGGCCGCGAGGACTCGAAGGTGGTGTTCGCATGAGCAGGCTCGCGGAACTCCTCGGCAGCGAGGCCGCCGCCGCGCAGTGGAAGAACTCCCTGGTACACCGGCTGGTCATCTGGGACCGGCTCGACCCGAACGCAGCGCTCGGCATGGTCGAGCGGGCCGTCGCCGAGCACGACCCGGCCTTTCTCGCCGAGATCGGCCAGGTGTGGACCCGGCGGTTCGGGACCGACCCCGATCTGCCTGACGTGCTGTACCTGACGCACTGGCTCGGCAGCGAGCACCTGGTTGCCGAGGACGGAGGCCGTACCGGCACGGGCGTGATCCCGCTCGGCCTGCTGTACGCCTACGAACTCGACTACTGGCACCGCCCGTGACACCCCGCCAGCCCTTCTCCGAGGAGATGGCCGGCGGTCACCAGCTGCGCCTGTTCGACGAGAACCCCGAGTCCGGGCCCGCCACCACGGCGGGCCCGGCCCCGGGCGAGGCGACCACATCCCCCACCACCGACACCGACCCCGAGACGTCCCGGACGGAGCCCCAGCCGTGACACCCCCCGACCAGTTGCCCGCCTGGTACAGCCAGCAGTTGCCGCCCCCGGCGCCGCTGGTCCAGCACAACGGGCTCACCCTGCTCATCGCCTACTCCGGCCGCGTGGTCCCGGTCATCACCACCACGACCGCCTTGATCCTGGCCCGGATCTGGCACGAGCAGGGCGCCGCCAACAGCGTCGGCAACATGGCGTTGGTGCTTGCGCTCGCCGCCGGATCGTTCGCGGCCGCGTGCGTCTCCGCAGTCCACCGCAACGGCGATCCCGTCACCACCGCCGTGGCGTTCACCGGAGCCGGAGCGTTCGCCCTGCTCGGACCCGTTGCCTACACCGCGTCGTGGGCCCTGTCCGCGCTGCTGTGGCTCGTCGCCACCGTCCTGGTCTACGCCGTCACGTCCCGGCACTGGCGGGCAGCCAGGCAGCTGCGCGAGGCCCGCGAGCACGAGCTCACGCTCGCCCGGCTCGACAGCGCCACCACCGTGGCGACCGCCGTGATCGACCGCGACGCCAAGGCCCAGGCCCTGGCGTACGGACTGACTCTCGCCCGCGCCGTCGAGCAGCGCATCCAGCTCGACCCGACCACGTACGACCATGCCGTCCTGCAGAAGGCCGGCCTCCCCGAACTCCCCGCATCCGACCGCTGAGGAGCACCGCACGCATGATCACTGACCCCCGGGTGAACCGCACGATCACCTACCAGACCCACCAGCGACGCGCGATCGAGCCGGACGGCACCACCCACGCCGCCAAGTACGCCGGAGACCGGCAGCACTTCACCCTGGCCTGCGCCGTCTACCCGATGCCCGTCATCGAGCACCTGGTCCACGACGGGAACGTGCAGACCGTCACCTGCCAGGGGTGCCGGACCGCCCTGGCGATCGTCATCACGTGCCCGCTCTGCAAGGCCCCCGGCGCCGAGGAGTTCGGCCTCCCGATCCCCAACACGGACGACTCCGCCGACTGTGCCCGCTGCACGGCGTGCGGGCACACCTGGGGACTCGACCCCGGCGCCAACGGCGCGTGCACCGAGTGCGGAGGCTCCGGCAACACCGGACGCGGCACCTACCGCGACCCGCGCTGTGCCTGCACCGAGGAGGCCGACGAGCCGACCGTCGTCGTCCTGTGCGGCAGCACGCGGTTCATGGCCGAGATGACCGAGGCCAACCTGCAGGAGACCGCCGCCGGCCGCATCGTGCTCGCCCCCGGATGCGACCTCAAGACGACCCACCCGCTGTGGGCCGACCCGGCGGACGCCGAGGCCCTCAAGGCCCGGCTCGACGCCCTGCACCGGGCGAAGGTCCGCATGGCCGACGAGGTGCTCGTCGTCGGCGACTACATCGGCGACAGCACCCGCGCCGAGATCGAGTACGCCCGCCAGCTGGGCAAGCCCGTCCGCTACACCCACCCCGAGGTCGAGGAGACCGCCAAGTGATCCGCATCATCACCGCCGAGACGAAGCGGTACTACGAGGGCAAGGTCGAGGAGGCCGGGAAGGTCCCGGGGCTGGAACACCAGCTCAAGGAGTCCCAAGAGGACGTGGCCATGTGGAAGGCCCAGTCCGACGACTACCAGCAACAGCGCGACCAGGAGCGCGAGCGCACCGGCCAGCTCACGGCCGAGCTGCGCGAGCTCCGCGCCCAGCTCGGCGGACAGCAGGACGAGTTCAACCGCCAGCTCCGCGAGGCCAGTGAGCCCGTCGCGGCCCTGCTCACCGACCTGATCCACCGGGCGGAACACCCCGTCGAGGGCCCCGACTTCCGCAAGGAACTGGCCCTGCGCGTGGTCGAGAGGTGGACCGAGAGCCTGACGCCCGAGGACCAGGCCAGCCCCATGGGCCTGATCCTGCGCATCATCACGGACACCCGGAAGCCCGGCGAGGTTCTCGGCGACGATGCGCCGGCCCCGGCCGAGAAGCCGGGCACCCTGCCCAAGGCCGACCCCAAGCTCGTCGGTCAGACCATGGACGCCGCCCTGCTCCAGGGCCCGGAGCCGTTCCCCGGCCTCGGCTGATCCCCTCACCAGAAAGAGACCTGATGACCGAGAACCTTGATGAGACCATCCAGCTCACGGCCGATGTCGTCTGCCTGCGCGGCGACGACGTCCTGGTGATCCGGCGCGGCTGGGAGCCGTACAAGGGCGAGCTGGCCCTGCCCGGCGGATATGTCGACCGAGGAGAAACGTCCCGCGAGGCCGCCGCGAGGGAGCTCCGGGAGGAAACCGGGATCACCGTCGCCGCCGAGGACCTCGACCGTATCGACGTCTACGACCGCCCCGACCGAGACCCGCGCGGCCGGTTTGTGAGCGTGGCCTACTTCGTCGAGGTCCCCGCGGACACCGTCGCCCAGGCCGGAGACGATGCGATCGCCGTGCAGTGGGTTCCCCTGGCCGACCCCGGTCACCTTGCGTTCGACCACGGCGAGATCCTGGCCGATGCCAGGCGCCACCTGCTCACCGTTGGCTCCGGCCGCCGCTGAGCTCACACGGAAGCGCCCGCCCCCCACGACGTCCGGGGGCGGGCGCTTCGCTGTGCTGCCGTCAGCCCTCGACAACCTCCGCGTCGATGACCGTGTCTTCCGGCACCACGGTCTTGCCGCTCAGCCAGCGGCCCGCCGCCTTGATGCGGTTCACGGCCTTCTCTGCCGCCGGAACGTCGTCCGGGGCGACACCGGCCTCAGCGAGGGCAGCGAGCCGCTCGACCAGGTCATCCAGCTGCTTCACTGCCGCGTCGAGTGCCGAGTTCACCCGGCGCTGCTCGAAGGAAGCCTCTACCTCTTTCGCTTTCGTGTTCGAATCTTCCGAAGCTTCGGAAGCGATGTCCTTCCAGGTCTTCCGCAGCCCGTCCTCGGTGACCTTGCCGTCCCGCTCCAAGGTCTCCGACCACATCCTCGGCGCGACCTCGGCCCCGGCGGACCGCATCGCCGGAATGAGCGCCCGGACGTGTCCCGTGTTCACGGCGATGCCCTGCACCCTGTAGTCGGTCGTCCCCGCGATGCCGAGGCCCGCCCGTACCTCCACCGAGTCCATGATCAGGTACGTGTGACTGCTCTCGTAGCCGAGAGCCCGCTTCGCCCACTGGCGGAAGGTGAGACCGTCGACCAGTTCTTGCATGGTCTCCCAGTGGTCCCGCACCCACATCAGGTACGGCCCGGCAGTGTCCATGAAACGGGCTGTCGACCGCTCCCGGGCCTCCCGGAGCGTTTCCTCCCGCCGCTCCTCAGCCTCCCGGATGACTCGCGCGCACTCCGCCAGCTGCTCCGCCGGCGACAGCTGACTCAGCCGCTGGGCAGCCGAACCCAGCACCATCAGGGCCCGGTTCTGCGGCGAACCGGCCGCAGCCGCCGCCAGCTCCAGCCCGCCCGTGCCGCCGTTGCGGTCGGCGAGGCCACTCTGCAGGGCCGCGAGCTTGTCGGCCGTACCGTTCTTGGTCTTGGTGCTCACCGGCCCGACACCGCCGCAGCACCGATCCCGGCCAGTTCTCGCGACAGCTTGCCCAGGGGCGAAGTGAAGTCGATCCGGACCGGCTTGGGAAAGCTCTGTCCGTAGCCGTCCATGGCGTGCTGATCAGGCATCTCGTTCGTGAGGACGTGGTACTTGGCCCCGGCCAGGGCGTCCCTGCTCTGATCGGCAGCGTTGGCCGACGACTTGGTCCGGGTCAGCAGGATGACCAGCTTCGGAGCCCTGCCGCCGACCGCCTCGATCTGCTTAATCGCGCTCAGCAGCGACCCGGCACGGTTCAGTTCCATCCCCGTGGGCTGCAGGCAGAGCACCGCAACGTTGACCAGCGACAGCGCCCGCAGGTGGATCGTTTCCGGCTTCCGCTCCCAGGCCGGGGTGTCCAGACCGAGGATGCCGCCCGCAGGCAGGTACAGGTCGAGTTCGACGTCCAGGTCGTCATGGTTGGCCGGCGCCTTGCGGACCGGGGCGCCGAGGGACGAGGTCTTCGACCAGGTGTAGAGCGATCCGTCCTCGTGCTCACCCGGCTCGTCCGAGTCCATCGCCCCGCAGGGGATGCTGTCCGCCGCCCAGTGCGCGGTCACGTGCGCGAGCGTGGTGGTCTTCCCGGCGCCGCCCTTGCCGAACACGCCGATCTTGCAGCCCTGCGGTGGGATCACCACAGGCTCCCATTGGCGGGGAACGGTAACGTCTTTGGTGTCTGCCACGTCTGAACTCCTCTGTCGTCAACGGGGGTTGTGTGGCAACGAGACGCGCCCGCCGGGTCTGCCTCCGGCGGGCGCGTGACGATCCGCTGATATTACGGACGCCCCGCTACCGAGGAACGGTATCGAGGCTGCCCGCCGCCGCGAGGGACAACGCCCGCGACGGCCCCTGTGTCATCCTCCCGGCGGTAGCGCCGGCCGCCGCGGTTGACGACGACGGGCAGGAGCCCCGCCCCCCGACCGCGCGCGGCCCGACCGGGGGACGTCGTCCCGCTCGACCGTCACGGTCGGCGCCCCGGCCAGCTGCACGTCCAGGACGACGCGGAGCCCGCCGCCCCGATGCGAGAGCTTGGTCGGTTCGCTCGCCTGCAGGGCCGTGCACGCGTTGAGCAGCGGCAGAAGCACCGCCAGGACGTCCTCCCCGATCTGCTTGTCATCGGTCATCACTCGTACCTGAACCATCAGTTCGTCCCCTCACTCGTGCCGCCGGCGCCCACGGCCGCCGTGGCGTACTCGTGCGCGTACCTGCGTCCCATGGACCGGAGGCAGTCGAGCACCGCACGGCAGTCCCCCGCAGCCCTGTGGCCGCCGTCCAGGGCCTGCCAGGTGTTGTTGCCGTGGTACTCGTTCCAGTCGCCCACAAAGTCCGAGTACGGGATCATCACGTCCTCGAACCGCATGACGTCGAGCCAGGCCGCCGCCTGCTCACGGGCCTCAGCGAGCGCCCGCGCCCGCAGGTCCGCCGCCACGGCTTCCGTGCCCTCGGTCTCCTCGGCAGCCTCCCGGGCCGCGCGGTTGAGGAAGTGGAGCGTCAGCTCGTGCCGCAGCCGGTTGACGTCGTACACGTCGTTGTAGATCAAGCAGCGCTTGCCGTCGAGCAGGCCGGTCAGCTTCACGAGCACGTCGGAGAAGGTGGGTGCCGAGGCGACCATCGCGTCCGTGATCCCGTGGAACTCCGAGTTCGGGATCGGCTCGCCCGGGTTGAGGAGCGTGTCGAGGAGGACCTCCCCGCGCGAGTTCAGCACGGCCAGCTCGACGATCCGCGCCTCAGCGTGCAGGCCCGACGTCTCGGTATCGAGGACCAGGACGTCCGGGTCGACGAGCGCGGCCGCGGCCCACCGCTCGCGAGTCTCGGCCGCCAGCTGCTCGGCCTCCCGTCGTTCCTTTTCCCGACGCTCGTACGCCGCCTGGTACTTGGCGCGTTCCTCGGCGTCCCGCCGCTCGTTGGCCTCGGTGCACGGCGGACACCGTGTCGGCCAGTGCGAAGCCCTCGACCACCAGGTCCTCTCCGCCCCCTGGCCCCTCTGGTAGGCCCGCGCCTCCTTCTTCGTCACGAGCTTCACCGAGCAGCCGGACCCGTAGCCGTCCCCCGGGCACACGGTGACCTTCTCGACCCACGCCACCGCCTCCTGGCGCTGCTCGTCGAGCTGCTTGCGGCGGCATCCTCCACAGCGGTGATGCGCCGGGAGCCGCCGCTCGGAGACCTCCCGGCAGTCCCAGCACGTCCGCGCCTCCTTGCGCTGCTGCTCGGCACGGGCCTTGTCCCAGCACACCGAGCACCGCTTGCCGTGCACGATCCGGTCACGGACCTTGCCGCACGTCGGGCAAGTCCGCCGCTTGGCCATCCGGGCCTTGGTAGACGAGGGCAACGGCCGCATCTTCTCCGCGCCGGCGGGGTCGTACAGCGGGATGTCGCCGTACTTCCGCGTCCCGATGTACGCGAGGACCGGCTGTCCCTCGGTCAACTTGAGTCGTTCTTCACCGAGTTGGGTCTGCGTACGCAGGTACGGCGGAGCCTGGCCCCAGCTGTAGACCGGCACGCCGTCGATGTGGCTCCGGGGCTTGCCCTTGGCGACCCGGGACAGGTCCGGCTCCGTCCGGCTGGACGGGATCTGCTCCGTCACCGCCGCCGTGGTGGTGCTCACTCATGCCTCCCGAAAGAGCTGTCGAGGGAATCAAAACCGTAGCATTCATAAACCCCATTCCGCCACCGCTCAAACATTCCCATCGGCTCAATTCGGATGGCGAAATTGTGCCCCTAATACTGCGTGCGCGGGGGCGCATTATCTAAATGGAGATCCATTATTTAGCGCGTGGATCTTCACTCGTCCGACGCAGCGGGTCCGTACCGGGCCAGGGCCTCCCGGACGATCCTCGGCACCGGGTACAGCCGTGCCGCCAGCTCGTCGCGCTGCACCTTCTGCGCCTCGGTGAGCACGAGGCCGGCGCCCACCAGGTCGCGCTCGTTGAGCTCACGCAGGGGTTCCTCCGAGACCCGCCAGGCCGCCGTACGCAGGCGCTTGACCAGGGTGGAAGGGAAGTCGTAGTTCCGTTGGACCATCGAGACGCCCAGGCTCGGCCCCGGCCACCGGCCGGAGAGGGCGAGCCCGGCCTGCTCGAAGTCGGTCAGCTCCGGCCACGGGCCGACGAGGTCCGGCTCGTCGAGGCGCTGCTCGACCGCCGCGGCGACGATCGTCTCCAGAGGAGGCCATTCCTCCGCCCGCATCCGGGCCACGATGATCCGTGCCTGTCGCCGCGTATTTCCCTGGTTCACCAGTGCATTTACAGTCGCCTTTTCCTCTAGCCTCTGCTGCCTTTTCACGAGGTCCAGGCGTGCCGCCTGATACGCGTAGATCATCACGGTTACGGGGGTCTTGGTCACGGACTTATCTTAATGGAGATCCATTGATCAGCGGCGGCTCGCCCGATTTTTCCCCCGGCAAGCCATCGATCTGAAGGCAACCGTGACCACGGCAACGGCGAAGGCCTTCAACCTGTCCCAGGTCAGGAGCCCCTTCGTTTTGAAGGGGACGCGAGGGGTCGGCTGCTCCTCGGCCCGAGGGGCCTGCGGTGCCCCGCCGGGGCGGCTGGTCAACGCCGGCGACTGCGGGTCGGTGGGGGCCATCAAGGAGGGAGGCGTGGCTAAGACCGGGAAGGGGTTGCTGGAGACACACGCGCGCCTGCTCGGCAGGGTGCGGGTCCGCCGTGGCTGACTTTCGTGGGCTGAGGTCGAGTCAGCTGGCAGGAGAGTCCCGGTCGGTTGTCGTCTGCAGAAAGTGCCCTGAACATGGCGGAGCCCCCAGCTGGGTCGGGTGGACGACCAGCTGGGGGCTCCCTGCGCCCGAGCCCACGGGGGAGAGGCGTCGGGCGGTCTCGGAGGTGGTCAGGTGGGCGACGTGTCCTCGGGAGGGTCGAGTTCGTCCAGGCGCTCGTACAACGACTTGACCGTCTGGGCCCGTTGCCGCACGCAGCGCGCCGTGCCCACGTACGGCTCGGCGAGCTGGAGATCGGCTTTCGCGAGGACGACCTCGGCCCGGATGCGGGTCCAGTTGAAGATCGGCATGGTGTCGGAGTAGCGCCGGACGTCCGAGGCGACCGCACGGGCGTGACCGGTCAACTGCAGGGCGATCTGCTCGCAGTCGCTCGGCGGCAGGACCGCATCGTCGTCCCAGGCCAGCACCGCCGCGACCAGGCACATGTACGGCTCGCGGTCGAGGGGGAGCTCCGCCTCGATGAGGCCCTCGGGGTCGTACAGCACGGTCGGCTTGTTGCTCATGAGGCCACCGCCCCGCACGTCGCCGTGCGGCCGGTCAGGGCCTCGTACAGCCGCCGGGGGTCGAGGGCGCCGGCGGTCACCACAGCGCGGAGGGAATCGGGGGCGAGCCCCACGAGCGTGGCGTCCTCACCCTCTTCGCCCCACTCTCCCCCCTCGGCCTGCTCTTCCTGGGGAGTGAGCTGCGGAGGAGGCAGGCTCAGCCACGCCGCGGCGTACGACCCGGCACCGCCCGGCGCGGGCACCACGACCCACCCCCCGCGCGGTACGACCCGGACGTCCGGCTCGAACTCCCACAGCTGCGCCCAGCCGGTGGGCACGACCGCCAGCAGCTTCCCGTGCAGGTAGTCGGCGATGAGCGAGTGGCCGTCCGCGATCGGCACCTCGGCCGCGTCGAGCGCCGCGAGTCCGGGCGTGAGCGGCAGGACGATGACGTCCAGGCCGCCGTCGTGCTGCAGGAGGCGCGTGGCCCAGGTGCTCGCTGCGAGCAGCTCGTCACGGCGTTTTCCCTGCGGCTCGCTGTACTGCGATGTCCACGTGGGAGGGGTCTTTCGGGACTTGGCCATATCCGGACGGTAGGGGCGGTATACCGGTTGTAGCCCACACGATGTGTGTGGGTCGTCACTCCGAGTCCGGGAATCCCATGGACGCCTTACAGATTGGCCGCCGAGTCCGATACTGGCGCACGCGGCGGAACATGACGCAAGAGACCTTCGCAGCCTTGATGAACAAGAGCGTGCGGTGGGTCGAGGAGTTCGAGGCCGGCCGCCGCCAGGCCGACCCCCAGCTGTCGATCATCCGACTTGCCGCCCTGCGCCTGAACATCACGCTGGAACGCCTGTTGAGCGATCCCGTCGATGCCGAGTGCATCGAGGACAGCGAGATCGAGGCCGTCCGCCGTGCGCTGCACCGGCACGACGTGATCACCGGATCGTGTGACGACTCCTCCGCCGAGCCGCTACCCGTCGAGCAGCTGTACGCCAGCCTCACGCACGCCCGACTCGGCTTCCAGGCCGGGCACTTCGCCCAGCTCAGCGGAGCGATCCCGAAGCTGCTCGTCGACACGACCCGGGCCGCTCAGCGACACGAGGGCGACGACCGGCTCGTGTCGTACGAAGTGCTGTCGCTCTCGCTGGAGTTGACCGAGGCCGCCGCCATCAAGTGGGGGTCCACCGAACTGGCGGTCATCGCCGGGCACCGTGCGGTCGCCGCCGCCGAGCGCAGCGAGAACCCCGTGATCAAGGCGAGCGCCGCGCGGCACCTCGGCGACGCGATGACCAACCACGGCCAGGCCGCCGAGGCCGCCGAGTTCGTGCTCGCCGCCGCCCGGAGGCTGGAGCCCGAGCTGCTGCGCAGTGGGCCGGACGGTTTCAGTGTGCTCGGGATGCTCTACCTCAAGGCCGCCATGGCAGCCGCGGCCGCCGCCGAGGCCGACGACCGCAATCCCGGCCAGCACTCCCGCCGCGTTCCCGACCACCTCGGTCAGGCCAAGGAGCAGGCCGGGCGCCTCGGAGGGGACGACAACCGGCTCTGGACTGCGTTCGGGCCGACCAACGTGTCGCTGTACACGGTCGCCGCCCACGTGCAGCTGTCCGAGGGGGCCGACGCCCTGGCCGTCGCCGCCAGCATCACGCCCGAGGCGTTCCACAACCTCCCCAAGGAGCGCCGGGCCCACCTGCTCGCCGACCGGGCACACGGCGAGATGCAGGCCGGACTACGGGAGGAGGCCGTCGCCACGCTGCTCGACGCCGAGGAACTGGCCTCGGAAGAGGTCCGGTGCCGGCCCCGCACGAGAACGCTCGTCGAGAACCTGCAGCTGCTCGGAGCCGGTTCTGCCGAGGGCCGGTTGCGCGCACTCGCTGATCGCTGTGGACTGCCCGGGTGATGAACCGCACCCTGTACCTGATCGCGTGCGCGGCCCCGCCCGCGCGCCGCCTCGAAATCCCCATCCGCGCTGCCCAGAAGGCCGGTTGGGACGTCTGCACCATCCTGACCCCGTCCGCGTACCGGTGGGCGAGCGAGGACGCCGTGGGCGAGGTCGAGGCCCTGCAGCAGCTCACCGGGCACCCCGTCCGGCACCAGTACAAGCTCCCCAGCCAGCCCGACGTCCTCCCGTCGCCGGACGCGATGCTCGTAGCGCCCCTGACATCCAACACGCTGAACAAGTGGGCCGCCGGGACGTCGGACACCCTGGCGTTGGGGCTGATCACCGAGGGGATCGGGCTGCAGATCCCCACCGTGGCGTTGCCGCACTGGAACGACGCCCAGGGCCTGCACCCCGCCGTCCCGCGCAGCGTCGAGACCCTGCGCGCCGCCGGCGTCACCATCCTGCTCGGGGAAGGCGGGTTCGTCCCGCACAAGCCGAGGCACGGTGACCTCGACGCCTACCCGTGGCAGGCCGCCATCGACGCACTGCCCGCAACCGCCTGACCTGACCGGACAACCGTCTCCCACGGGAGACACCCGCCCCGATTTCTCCATGGACATGGGGCAAAGCTGGAGAGACGCGGGGGCTCTGCCCCCACACCCCCGGCCCTACTCGGAGGGGGTGGGGGACGCGTCGCGATCTTGCGGTGAGTGGGGTGTGGGGGTGTGGGTCGCGGTGCGGCCCCCTCCTCGACCGGGCCCCCGAGGGGAGTCGAGCCCGCGCCGGGGCGCAAGGCCAAGCCGCTCCGCGGTCGCCTACGGCGAGCCTTGCACCCCACCACGGTCCCGACTGCGCAGAGCGCGCCCGACCGAGGAGGGAACCACCCCGCTCAGGCCCGACGTACGGCGGACCGCCGCCGGAGGCCGAGGCAGCCCGCCGAAGTTGACCGGTCCTCAACAGGCCCAGCGGATACGGTGCGTAGGTGCAGATGAACGGGGCGCAAGATCGACCGGGGACCGCGCTGCTCATTGCGGCCGCGCCCACGGGCAAGGGCAAGTTGACCGAGGCGAGCAGCGTGATTCCCGTGCTCGCCGCCGTACCGCCGGCCGCGCTCGCGGGCACCGCGGCCGCCACGCTCATCGAGCTGGCGGACCCGACCGACCCGCAGGCCGTCCTTACTCGAGTACGGGGAGCCGCCGCCACCGAGGGCCCGCTCACCGTCGTGCTCGTCGGCCAGCTGCAGCTCGACCACCGGCAGCGCGTCGTGCACCTGGCGCTCGCCCGCACCACGCCCTCGACCATGAGGTACACCGCCCTCCCGTGGCCCTGGCTCGTCAGCGAGCTGCAGCAGCGCCGCCCGGACACGACCGTCCTCTACGTGGACCTGGTCTGCGACGCCGAGGTCTGGCAGCTGCTCGACGAGGAGCCGCTCGACCTCCCCGGCGGAGCCCGGACGTACGGCGTCATCTCCCCGCCGCCAGGCCGCCGGCGCATCGCCCACCCCGCCTACACCCACGCCCTGGCCCAGATCCTGCGCACCGGCCAGCGCCCCGACCCCGACCGGCTGCACCACGAGATCCTCCGCCGCGCGGCCGCCGTCGAGGGCGCGCTCGTCCTCGGCCCCGAGCGGCCCACGGCCGCCGTGAACACCCAGCTCCCGCCGTCGCGCCCGGCCCCCGCTGTTCAGGCCCCCGTGCGTCCGGCCCCCGCCCTGGCGCCCATCCCGGCGCCTGCTCCGGCCCAACTGCAGGCGCCCGTCGCGCAGATGCCCGCGCCGCCCGCCGGCCCCGGCGCGTTCCAGGTCCCGCCGCCTCCCACGTTCGACCACACCCGGGCCCCGGCGCTCCCGCCCCAGGTACGGCCTGTCAGCCCGGCACCCGTGGTGCAGGTCCCGCCGCCACCGCCGCGCGCCCAGCGCGAGGTCTCGCCCGTCTACGTGCCCAGCCCCGACGTGCCCGTACAGGCCGACCCGCACGAGCGGATCGCCGCCCTGGCGCAGGCCGGCCGCCACCAGGAGGCCGCCGCCCTGGCGGTCGCCGCCGAGCAGCACGCCGTCCGCACCTTCGGCGCCGACACGTTCGCAGCGGTTCACTGGATCGAGGTACGCGCCCATCTCGCCTCGGTTGCCAACGACCCGGGCCAGTCGTGCGCGTTGTGGCTCCAGGCCGCTCAGACCCGCCTCGACACGCTGCAGCAGGCCCCCGACGCCCACGACGTCGAGGAAGCCGTCGACCGCGCCCACTACCAGTGGGACCGCATCCGTGACGCCGCCCAGGCCCGGAACCTCGCTCCGCAGCTCGTCGCCCAGCGCCGCCGAGTTCCCGGACGTCAACACGCCGCCCTCAACGCCGTCCAGAAGAAGTTGGAACGGCTGAACAGCCTGCCCACAGGCTGATTGACGGCCCGTGAGCTGCGGTCCGCCTGACGGGACGCCGAGAGAGGTTCTCGCCCGGCAGACGGGAAAATTCGACGCGACACGCGTTTGATGTTGAAACAGTGACCCTGAGTATGGGTAAGATCGTTTCCATGCCAGGAGTACAAGGAAGCCCGCACCCCAAGACCACGGAATTCAACCGGGGTCGGGACATGCGTGCCACCGTCGTGCTGAAGCCCGGCGAGAGCGCTCGTAGCCACTACGAGGAGCTCGTCAAGGCCATGGGAGTCTCCGGGGCCCAGGTGCTCCGGGAAGCCCTGGCCGAGCTGCACCGCAAGATGCTTCCCCAGCAGAAGGCAACGCAGCAGAACGACCCCGGACATGCGGAAGGCCCCGGCTCCCCAGCCAGGGCCTCGCTTGTCTAGGGGGGACCTCGAATCCCTCCCCAGGGAGAGGTCCCGTCGCGCCGTACAGGTGATCAACAAATAAATCCCGTAAATCCCGGCTGACTTGCCAATCAGCCACCCCCACTACCCCGGGTTGATCGAGCGCCAACTCAATCGCCCACAGAGAACAGGAGGCAAACACCCAGAACCTACAAAACCCCAGGTCAGAGCCGGTTTCCCGGTTCTTTTCCCAGCAGGCCCTCCGTCGGAGGGTCCCGTTTTTGTTGCTTTGTAGACCCAGAAGGTGGTGTCCCCCATCGTAGCGGACAGCTGCGGTGTCAGCCCAGTGCGCCCAAATTCCGGTGTGTCCACTCCGGGGGCCGCTCTCGGCGTGTCGCGTACGGATGCAGGTACCCAGGAAAGCCCCGTGCTTGTCCTGCGGGCCCCCGTGCTCAGGCTCACCACCCTGTACCGGATCGCTGAGATCGCGCGGTACCGCGGAATGCTCCCCGAGACCAAGTTCCGCCTGATCAAGTTCCTGAACACCCAGCGCCTCGACCCCATGACCGGCCGCATCGAGGGCCGGTACGGCACGGACCAGGTGGACGGGGGAATGGCCCTGGCCGAGCGCTACGCCTGGCAGTTCGGAGTCGGCCCAGACCGGTTCTGGGAGGACCTTAAGGGGGTCAAGGCGTACGGCCTGGCGGAGCAGGTCGTGAAGCCTGCCCCGGGCCGCCGCGCGGTGTACGCGCTCGTCCTGCGCGCCGATGCTATCCCCTCCGACCTCCCCGAGGACCTCATGCGCGAGCTGCGTGTCTGGGACCTCCCCGAGGCCGAGGACCCGGACGAGGATGCCGCCTACGGCCACCTGTCGGCCCGACCGGCCCCGGCCGTCGAGCCGTTCGTCGTACGCGGCGAGAACCGCGAGACCCAGCAGCTCATCACCGAGCTGGCCGCCGCTCCGCTGTGGGAGCACCCGGCGGACAGCCCGGCCGCCGCCGTCGCTGAGGAGCTCAGGACGCAGTGGCAGCGCGCGTCCCGTGCCGTCGACCCCTGGCCCGGCTGGGAGCCCGCAGAGGAGCCGCAGGCCGCCCTGGTGGCCCCCGCCGTGGTGAAGCCCGCCCCGGCCCCGGACCTCCGCTGCATCGCCGTCGCCGACCGCGACCGTGCCGCCGAGATGACCGCCCGGATCCACCGCCTGATGGCAGTTGGGGTTAATGGCAAAACGTCCCCTCTATACGCGAGGGGGTTCTCACAACTAGATGGTTTTACTTCTAACGGTAGTAAGTGGCTGAACCGGGATGAAGAGATGGAAAAAGCAGAAACGACGCCTTCGGCGGCGACTGGAAAGAGGACTGGCCAGGCGTTCGGGGATGACCTCAGCTCCGTTGCCAGGAGCGTCATGCGCCGCGTGTGGCACTCGTGGAGGGTCCAACTCGGCCGTGGGGTGGTGTTCTTGCCTTCCGGCACCCCGGAGGAGCTCAGCCGGTCAATGACGGGCGATGCCTGGTCTGACCTGCACCACACGATCACCATTGCCCTGCGCCGGTCGACCGAGTCCGAGCTCGTCGACCTGCTCACGAGCAACATCGTCCGGCGCAACGAGTGGGGCGAGATCACGTTCCGGGCCGAGAACTTGGGCCGTCTGGCTGGGTGGCGCCTGTGGAAGCTCATCAACTCCCGGAAGAACGCCCACGGCCACGGTCCGCGCCGCGAGGTCAAGGTCGCCGCCCACGTCCAGGTGTGGGACGAGGCCACGGCCGAGGAGCGCGACCGTATCCGGAATCGTGTCGAGCAGGTCCGTGAGCTGGACAAGCAGCGCGAGCAGGTCCGCGTCGAGGAGCGCCTGGCCGAGCGTGCCGAACGGCGCGAGCGCTGGGGGCTGCACCGGTTCGAGCAGCCCGAGATCCGTGGGACGCAGCCGGAGCCGCGCCGCTGGGCCCAGCAGCCCGAGGAGGTCCACCTTGAGGAGCTGGCAGGCCAGCGCCGCGTGCCGTCGAAGTCCTCGCGTGAGGCGGACGCCAGTTGGCGGGCCGCCCTGGCCAAAGCCCGCGCGGAGAAGGCCGCCCGCAAGGCCCTCGGTGGAGGGTGATCCCGCTACGCTTCCCGGCACGTCGATCACCGAGGAGGACCAGCTCATGCCCGTGAAGGACGGTTGCCCGAACTGCGGAGCCGCGAGGTCGCCCAAGGACAGCAAGTTCGGTGCGTGCGCGAAGTGCGGAGCCCGGCAGCGATGAGGACCAGGACGACGCCGGTACGGTGAACGAAGACCGGAGACGACCAGGTCACCGGCACAACGAGGGGAGCGGGCCATGGCACTGGCCATCCACATGAGCCCGGAGGTCGAGGCCCTGCTCGGTCCGCAGATGGCGCTGCAGGCCCGGGGCATCAGCGAGGGCACGTGCATCGAGTGCAGCCAGCCGCTCGACGCCGGACCGGTCAACGTGGTCGTCGGCCAGGGCCCCGTGGGCGCCGGCGGCATCTGGTTCGTGCACGACCGCTGTGCGCCGTCGAGGATCATCGAGCTGAACGCCGAGGCCGAGGCCGCGCTCGTCATGCCCGAGGACGGGTTCAACATGACGATGACCTCGGCCGTGATGGACGGCTCGCCCGTGCTCATAGCCCGGATGGCCGCGACGCCGTTCACCGACTCCGGCACCCACGGCGCCGAGCCGCGCAACATCTTCATGCAGGCCATGCTGGAGAACGGCTTCCACCTGGTCACGGCCGAGTTGGACGCGCCGCCGCTGGGGGAGTGGATCGCAGTGTTCCAGCCGTACGGTCGCGACCTGCAGCTCATCGTGCTGAGCCCGACCGGGGAGAAGTTCTTCCACGGCACCCTGGCCAAGCCGCCCGCCGGGTGGGTCAAGACCGTGCTCGCCGAGCGCCAGGTCCTGCTGCTCGGCGGAGACATCGGTGGCCTCAACGGCGACGCCGACCAGCAGCGCGAGGCCCTGGCCGTCGCCGCCAAGGGAGGTCAGCTGGCCGGCGCCCGCATCGCGTGCGGCCGACCCAGCGACTTCAACCTCTCCTGACGGTTCAGCCGCCGGCGTTGTGGAGGCATCCGCCGACCATGGCGAACAGCATGAAGGCACCGATCAGCCGCCACGTCCACTTGCGCCCGAGCAGCTGAAAAATCAAGAACACCATTGAGGGCCCCCTGAGTTGACGTCAGGGGGCCCATTGTCGTCCGGATGATCCACCGCCCGCCAGACGATCCCCGGATCTCCCCGCAGCGCCGCCCGAAAGAGGCAACGGGCAACACCGCGAAGTGTCTAGCGCCGCAGGTCAGTTGGCCCGACCGTAGAGCCCATGCCCCAGTTACGAATCGTCAGCTTCGGCTACGGACACAGCAAGCCCAGGCCCAGCTGTGCCCTGATGTTCGACGCCCGCCACCTCACCGACCCGTACCTTTCCCCCGCCCTGCGCGACCTCGACGCCCGCGACCCCCGCGTACAGCGAGCCGTGATGCGCACGCCCGGCGCCCAGGCCCTGCTCGCCGCGATCGTCACCGCCGCCTACCAGCTGCTCGCCCAGGCCGCCGACGACGAGACCGTGACCATCGCGGTCGGATGCGGGGGAGGTCGCCACAGGGCCCCGGTTTTGGCTTCCCGGGCAGCCGCCCAGATGGACCACCTCGACGAGCTCCGCGTCCAGGCCGTCCACCGCGACCTCGACGAGCAGCTGCTCGCCGCCGGCGCGGGCGACGCCGCGGCGTAGGGAAGACTGACCCAGTGCCCCGGCGGTGCGCGTCCCGCCGATGCTGCCCGCCGCCGGGGCCGTCCCCTATATAAGGGGAGTGGCCCCGGCGCCCGACCGGACGAGGCCGAAGAAGGAGCCCAGCACCGTGACCCTGCAGAACGGCGTGCGGATCTACCAGTTCGTACGCGACCGCCTCGACGACCAGCGCGAGGAGCAGCACCCCCACGGACACGAGGCGTACGTGGACGCCTGGCGCAAGGCCGCCGGTCTCAGCCAGGACCACGCCACCGCCGTCCAGAACGGTGACACCGACGAGGCCGAGCGCGCCCTGCAGGAGCTGTATGCGATGGCCGACGAGTGGAAGCACCACCCGGAATATCCGGCCGCGCCCGCCGTTCCTCCCGCCGCCTGACGTCGTTGATCAGGACGTGAAGTCGTTGTCCACCGTCGCGGCGCCGGGTGTAGCCGAACGGGCCGAGGCCCTGGCCGATGCCGCGTGCGAGCTGCACGACACCGTCAGCACTCCGGCCAGTTGGAGCGCGGACGCCGTCGAGGACGCGGTCGAGTCGATGGAGACCACCGCGCTCGCCCTGGCGGTCGCGCACCCCGAAGCCGCCGCGGCGATGTTCGCCATCGGGCAGCAGCTGGCCCAGCTCCGTGAACGCCTCGGCCTCCCGCCCGGCGAGCACCCGGGCGCCGGCCCCACCGCCGACGAGGACCAGGCCGTCGACCCACCGACGCCGATCCGGTCCCGCCGACGCGGCCTCGGCCCCGGCTACCGGGGCGTGCGGATTCCCCCGGGCCGTACCGCGTCCGGGTCGTAGGCGAGTAGCGTCGATGCCAGAGACGAGGAGGTCACCGTGACAGCGCAGCCCGACCACCAGCCCGACCGGTCCACCGGCTTCAACCCGCCCATGGGCACCCTCGGCGAGTTGCGCGAGGCACTGTCCGCGTGGGGGTTCCCTGGCGACCGCCAGCGGTTCGAGCAGGAGCTCGACGCGGCCGACCTCGACGACCTGACCAAGGTGCGCGAGCTCGCCCAGGCGTATCGGCACCGTGTCCTGCTCCGGTACGACGCCCAGGGCATGGCCGCGCTCGCCCGGACGACCGCCGACGTCGAGGACGAGCTCCGCCGCAAGCTGGCCGAGGCCGGCGCCCGGTGAGCCACGCGTTCTACTCCGACGCTGCCGACAAGGCACTCCGCGATCTGTCGCCGAGCGAGCAGGCCGCCGTCGAGTCCGTCCGCCGCGCGTTGGAGGAAGACCCCGATCCGGAACATGCCCGCGGCCTCCCGGACGCCGACCCGCAGTCGGAGAGCTACGTCATCGAGCTGTTGCCCGAGCAGACGCGCGGGCGCGGGATCTCCGTCGTCTACCGGTACAGCCAGGAGCTCGACTCGTCGCTCATCTTGTGGTTGATCGCCGGACCCTGACCAGGGGACGACTCCGCACAGGGAAAGGGGCCTGCTCACCCGAAGGTGAGCAGGCCCCTTTCGTTGGTCGAGGCCCCGGGCCCGGGAACCGCCAACCACTCGTCAGGCGAGCGCCTGAAGTCATGACTTCACCAGGGGAAACGACCGGGCCGAGGGAAGGTCACGCGCCGCCGAGGAGGTCCAGTTGGCCGGGCACGGATTCGCTGCCGTCCCGGAGGTCCTGCAGAGTCCGCCGCCGTCCGGCCCTCCCAGCCGGGGCCCCGGGCCGTTGCTCCTCACCGCCGCTCGCGCCCCGGGCCTGAGCGAGGAACCCACGGACACTCGCGGCCTCCCGCTCCAGGGTCGCGCGGGTGACGTCGTCCAGGTCGACGTGCGCCAGGGCCTCGGCGATGCGGAGAGCCGCCCGCAGGCCGATCTCGAACTGGCGACGCGTCCAGTCGAGTTGCACCTCGTGCAGGTCCTCGGTCTGCTTCCGGTCGAGGGCCGCCCGTTCCGCCTCACGCTTCATGGCGGACACCGACCGCGCGGCCGACGCCGGCACCACGGCCGCTACCGCCTTCCCGTGCCGGGTCAGGTAGGTGACACGGTCCCCGTGCTGGGCCGCCGCCGCCAGGTCGCCGAGTTCCTTGCGTGCTTCCCGCAGGCCGATCTCGTGTCGGTCGGCCCCGTCGCCCGGGGCGGTGCTCACTGTGCTCATTGTGTACACAACGCCTGTCCGGCGATCACGGACACGGGCCGCGGCCGCCGTCGTCACTGCGGCGGCAGCCCGCACGGCCCTTGATGGAGACGGAGCTGGGGGCAGGCGCGGCCGACACGGTCGATCCACCGCGAGCAGCGGATCGTGAACAGCTCTCCGGGCGGGATGTGCCAGAGGGCACCGTCCCGTTCGCGCTCCCGCTCGGACGGCTGCTCGGCGACGCGGACGACGTCGCCCACGGCGAGGCTCAAGTCGACGCCGTTGTCGAAGGCGACGCCGTACGGGAACGGGGTGACGTACTGCCGCACCCGGATCACACGGCCGAGCGTCCCGGCGGGCACGTCGTAGGGGACGCGGCAGTCTTCACCCTCCGCCTCCAGGTCCTCATCGACGTACGACCCGCGCAGCCGTCGGCCGGCCGCGACACGGTCACCGTCGCGCAGGAGCAGGGAGCCGACCCTCACGCGCCGGACCAACTCCAGCTTGTCCGCCAGCGAGAGCTTGTCGAGGACGTCGTCGAGCGATGTGGTCATGCCCCCACCGTAGGAAGACGACGGAGGGCTTAACCCACGTTTTTGAGATCTTGGTCGTCGACACCGAGACGCCCTTGACACTCGCAGCGGATGCGACCCGGCCCCCTCGGCGAGGAACATCGGAACGGAAATTGGCGGTAGCGGCGATTCCGCTTCCAGACCGGGCACCCGGTGCTGGACTCCGGATAAGCTCACTTGTCCGGAGTCCAGAAAGCCGCATGACGGGCACTCAGGGGAGACCATGACGAACGCGGATCAGTCGGTCACGACGAGCACCACGGACCGTCAGGTCGTCATCCCGCCGCCCGGACGGTTCGACGCGGAGACCGAGGCCCGGCTCGACGGCATCGACCGCGACGCGACGAAGCACGTCGAGGACAACCGTCCGGCGAAGACCCGCAACGGGTACGCCGCCGACTGGCGCGCGTGGGAAGCGTTCTGCAAGGAGACGAACCTCCCGCCCCTGGCCGTCCGGACAGGCACGCTCGTGCTGTTCACGGAGTGGTGCTGGATTCAGCCCGGCTACAAGGCCGGGTTGTTCATGGCGCCCTCGACCATCGACCGCCGACTCGCCGGCGTCGTCGTCACCGGCCGCCGCCAGCACAAGCTGCAGCTGGCCGTCGACATCGCCGAGGAGGCCCGCGCCCTGCTCAAGTCGAAGGTCAAGGCGATGGAGAAGAAGGGCGAGGAGCGCGGCCGAGGCCAGGCCCCGGCCCTGCTCGTACGGCACATGGAGCGGATCGTCCGCATCCTGCCGGACGACCTGTCCGGCATCCGCGACCTGTCGATGATGACCATGCACTTCGCCATCGCCGGACGCGAGCACGAGGTCGGATGGCTCCGCGAGCGGCACGTCGCCGAGGACCCGGAAGGCCGGGGCCTGATCGTGGACGTGCGGATCAGCAAGAACTACCCCCGCGTGGTCCAGGTGCCGTACGGCTCCCGCGCCCACCTCTGCCCCGTCCGGGCCTGGCGCCGCTGGCGCGAGGCGTCCGGCATTGGCGCCGACCCGGACGGGTTCGCCTACCGGCGCCTGCACTCCCGCCACCACACCGTCATGGAGGCCGGCCTCGACGCCGAGGCCGTGGGCGATGTCATCACCCGGCTCGCCGACCGCGCCGACCTCGACATCCGGCCCACCGGGCACAGCCCGCGCCGGGGGCTGGTCACCGAGTCCTCCCGCGCGGGCAACCCGGACGCCGTGGCGGAGAAGCAGGGCGGTTGGGCCAAGGGCTCCAAGGTGATGCGCACCTACCGCGAGGACGACGACGGGTTCGCCGAGAACGCTCTGCACGGCGTGCTGTAGGCCCACCCCGCGAGGGCTTAACCCACGTTTTTGAGATCTTGGTCGTCGGCACCGCGATGCCGTGGCCGCCCCACACCGCAGCAGCTACGACCGGCCCAGTTCCTCGCGCGCCTGCAGGCCGTACTCCCACAGCTCCGATTCCTCCGGTCCCGAGACCATCCAGCCGTCCGCGACGAACTGGCGGACCATCCGCTGCAGGAGCTCCCCGCCCCGCGACGTCCCCAGAGAGACGTGCAGGACGATGGTCGCGCTCGGCTCGGTGTAGCTGTCCCACCAGGACGGCACCGCGCCGTCGCGCTCGGGGACCAGGTGGTGCTCGACGAACCGCACCGGCAGCTGATTCGGGCCCGGCAGAGGCACCGCCGACTCGCGGTCGGCGACCCGGAGCGACGCCGCCATGAGACGGGTACCCACCGCCGGCACTGCCGCCGCCCGGTATCCCTCGGTCCGCTCGGCGGAGCCGAGGAAGCCCTTGGAGGGCTCGCCCTCGATCACCTGCTCGTAGAACTCGACACGTACGCCCAGATCGATCATGGGGCGATCCTGGCACAGCGGGCAGGCCCGCAAGGGCAGTTGAGCGGTTCCCTCACCTCGACCGCCCTCGGTCGAGGAGGACCTCGGCACCCCCGGGCCGAGCGGCGAAGAGTGTCTCCGCCGATACCTTGCTCCGCGCGGGAGCTCCCCTTCTGTCCCAACTTGCTGGCCCTCGGTCGAGGTCAGGAATCTGAAACCCGCGCAGGTCAGGACCTTCGTCGAGATGGACGCGGGGCGTCCCCAGCTCTCACGCTCATGGTCGTGGCCGCCTTGGCCGGCGCACGCCGAGATGCGGGGGAACACCGCGGCGTAGGCCGTGGCCGTCCGCTCCGCCTCGGTCGGGGCAGCGCAGTCCATGACTCGACCGTACGACCGCGCTCCGAGCGGCGCCAGCCAGGACAGGGCACCCTCCCCAGCGACCCGAGCGGCTTCCTGTTTTCGGCCCTCATTTGAGGTCGGATTTTTAGAACTTCCCCAGGTCAGCACCGGGGACTGTTACCGCGCCGAGCGTTGCCGATCTTGGCCGTCGAGCGCGGCCGCGGCCCGTCCGTGGGGCGCCCGAGCTCCGTAATCCTCCGTGGCCTGCACCGTGCGCGTCTGCAGGTGCTCCGGGCTGGAAAGGACGGCCAGCGGCGAAGGGAGGGGGGTCGGTGGCGGACGGGTCGCCGTCTGCCTGGCCGGAGTGGGGCCGATCGCCGTACCCCCGCCGTCGCGGATGCACGCGCGTGAGGCGACCGCACCGCCGGCCGTGGCTGAGGGGGAGCAGCTGCTGCCGCGCGTCACGCGGGGGCCGTCGTGGTCGCTCCGCGTCGGTGCCGGTCCGCTGTGGCCGAGGAGCGTGTCGTCGCCGGTCGGCTGAGGCCCGTGGGGAGCCACCGCCCACGGCCGTCGCGGCGAGCACGGCGGTCCGCACGGTTGTCGATCTTCACCCCCTCCAATTCAATCCATTTCATTCCATCACCACAATGCAATGCATTGACGTAATGCATTGCAATGCATTAGACTGAGGGGGCCGCGAAGGCGACGAGGAGGACGAGATGACCGACCTGGTGACCGCGTACCGCACGGCCCCCGGCCTGTACGACGAGGAGCAGGAGCTCGTGCGGACGATGGCCCAGCTCCCGCTGCGCGAGCGGCTGTTGCGCCGTGCCGCGCTCGCCGACCGGGGCACGCTCGACACCCCCGAGGTGGACGGCAAGGCCCTGCAGTCGATCCGCTCGGCCGCGCTCAAGCTGGCCGCGCACGACCAGGCGCACGGCACGGGCGCCGGCCCCATCGCCGCGGCGACGATCGGCACCGACTCCCCCGCCGCCGCCCTCCGGTCGTACGTCCGCCAGGAGTACGCCGCGTGGAGCTCCCCCGCCGCGCCGTCCGTCTGGCTCGTCACCCGGGCCGAGGACCCCGGCGCGATCCCGTGCGTCGACGAGGCGACCGCCCGCGCGTACGCCGAGGAGCGGTACCGGGAGGATGAGGACCCCACCGCCCCCGCCGCCCTGCGCTGGGACGACGACGGGGAGTTGATGGACGACTCGCTCCCCAGTTACCAGGGCACCGGCTGGACCGTTGCCGAGACGTCCGTGATCCGCCCCGCCGACCTCCCCAACGCCCAGTAGGAGCAGCAGAGATGTACGACGAGCGCACCGGCAAGAACACGAACACCCGGATCGAGGAGGCCGCCGCCTCCGTCCAGGTCACCCCGGCACAGAAGGCCGCCGCCTACTACCTGCTCGACGACCTCATGGCCGTTGCCCAGAAGCACGGCGTGCAGCTCAGCGACCTCGACGCCTTCACCAACCTGCCCACGGCCTGCCTGCAGGTCGCGAGCACCCTCAACCTCACCGCGGAATAGGAGCCCCTGAGATGAGCGAGCAGACGACCGAGCAGGCCGGGCAGGCCGAGAAGGCCGCCGACGAGTGCGCGTTCCCCGAGTGCCACCGCAAGCGGGTCCCGAAGGACCCCGCCGTGCGCGGGACGCCGCCGAAGTACTGCGACGACCCCGACCACAACGCCGCCACGGCGTACAAGGCCAAGCACCGCAGGCCCGCCGGCCCCGGCGCCCAGGCCATCCAGGAGGAAGACACCGACCGTCCGGTGACCGGCTCGGCCGCCACCGCCGTACTCGTGCGCGAGTCCGTCCTCACCGCCGTCCGTGAGCTGGGGGAACAGCTCCCCCGGTACGTCGAGCTCATGGAGCGGGTCGCCGACCCGGAGGCCGCCGAGGCCCAGGTCGCCGCCGCCGAGACTCGCGCCGAGGCCCGGATCGCCGAGGCCCAGGAGGAGCTCGTCACCGAGCGCGGTCGGCGGGAGAAGGCCGAGCGCCGGGCGAAGAACGCCGAGCAGGCCAAGACGGAGGCCGACGAGGCAGCGGAGGAGGCGCTCCGTCAACTCGACGAGGCCAAGGCCAGGTTCGAGGCGGAGACCGCGCGCATCCAGGAGGAGGCTGACGCCGCCGTTGCCGAGGTCGAGCGGCAGCGGGACGAGCAGGTTGCCCAGGCCGTCACCGACGCCGAGACCCGGATCGCCGAGGTTGAGGAGCGGACCGCCCAGGAGGTCGCGGTCGCCGAGGAGAAGGCCGGGAAGGCCGAGGTCGAGGCCGCGCGCAAGGTGGCGGAGATGGAGGAGATCGTCGAGGCGGAGAAGAAGGCCGCCGCGCAGGTTAAGGCCGACTCCGTCCAGGCCGTCGAGAACGCCAACGCCCGCGTGGTCGACGCGAACGGCAAGGTCGAGGACGCCCAGGCCGCCGCCCGCCAGTCCGCCGCCGACGCGAACACCAAGGTCGCGGCGGCTGACTCCGTGGCCAAGGCCCTGCGCGAAGAGGTCGAGCGGATGGCTACCGCCGCCCAGACCCGGGACGCCCGCATCACCACGCTGGAGGGCGAAGCGAGGGACCTGTTCGGCCAGCTGCGTACGGCCGACACCAAGGTCCGCGACGCCGAGGAGAAGGAGCGCGAGACCCGGCGCCAGCTGGAGGAACTGCAGGCCCGGAAGAAGTAGATCCCGCCAGGCGCACGTAGATCCCGCCAATCATGCGCAACCAGGTTGCGGAGCGATGAACTTATGCCGCAACCTGGTTGCATGACGAACACTCAGGAGACCGTCGCCATGGCGCCGAAGCTCACCGTCCGCGAGACCACCGCCGACCAGGTGCCGCCCATCCCCGACGGGGAGAAGGCGCGCAAGTACATCGAGAGCGAGGGCCGGTACGCCGAGGGCAACATGCACTCGGCCGCCGGCCACTACCAGAAGCTCGTGCTGCACGTCCGTACCGGGGAGTTCTACTTCTACTGCGACGACTGGCGCGTCCGACGTGACCCGAACAAGGACGACAGGTTCCCGCCGTCCGAGGGCGTATGGGCCCCGTTCCACTGGCTCAAGGTCGCCGACATCCTGTTCTGGACGATCGACTCGCACAACGTCGTCGTCGAGCGCCCGTTCCTCACCGTCGAGGAGGGCAACGCGTTCGCCCGCGAGGTCGCCCCGCTCGCCGAGGCCCTGCTGCTGAACCTGCAGCCCGTGCCCGGCACCGACACCTACGACTGGAGTGCGGAGGCCGCCAGCGCGGGCATGGACATCCAAGCCGCGTGCAGCCGCCACCAGTACCCGCCGAAGGGCCGCCGCCCGGAGCTCGTGAACATGCACGAGGCCGTCTCCGTCCTCCCCCAGCTCGTTCAGGACCGGTGGGCCACCCTCGACGACAAGCACCTCGACGAGGAGGCCGAGCACCTCAACCGGTCCGGCCTGCACCGCAACCCCGCCATCGCCGAGGACCTCGGATTCGATCCCAAAGCCCACCGTGCCTCGATCCTCGGCACCCGGGCGTGGCTGTACGAGCACCGCCTCAAGGCCGCCGCCGGCCGCCCGATGCAGAGCGCCGCCGCCTTCCTCGCCGAGCACCCCGCGCTCGTCACCGCCGACACCACCAACGCCGAGCTGGAGATCGTGCCGGAGCGGGCCCGCGTGGCCGCCGAGGCCGAGGGCATCCTGCTGCTCAGCAACACCCAGTACGCGGCCCGAGACCGGCGCGAGCAGCTCCGCAAGGAGGTCCTCGACGAACTGGCGACGTACGGCGAGGCCCGCGCCGCCGCCGAGGCCGCCGTGAAGAAGAACCGCTCAGCCGTCTACGCCCGCCTGTACCGCGCGTTCTCGTGGGAGGAGCGCTACGAGGGCAAGCCCGCCGTCAGCGACACCGACCTCGGCAAGTCGGCCCACATCAGCCGCCAGGCCGTGGCCAAGCTCCGCGAGCAGCTCGACGAGACCGCCGCCGATGAGGAGACCCTCAATGCCTGACCCGATCACCGGCGAAGGGTTCGACGCGCCGTCCCCCGAAGTCGCGTACATGGGAGCCCCGGAGATGCTGCACGAGGTCGCCGAGCTCACGGCGATTGCCGAGCGCCTGCAGGTCGAGGCGAGCACCGCCTCCATCAAGGGCGAGACGTACGAGCCCGACGAGCACCAGGAGCGCCTCTACCTGCTCCGCCGTGCCGCCCTGTCCGACCGGCTCTCACTCGCGCACCCGGACGTCGAGGACTTCCTGACCGACGCCGTACAGCTGGCCCACCGGCTCGCCGAGTTCGACCGCGAGCACGACACCCACGTCGGCCCGATCGGCCCCACCGCGATCGAGTGGGACCCGAGCCACCGCCCCTACGTCCGCCAGGAATACGACCACTGGGGATGGTGACCACCACCCCGCCGTACCGCCCACCCCGACGAGTGAGGAGCACATCAGCATGGCGTTCGACTACAGCACCAGCGAGTTCCCGTGGGTCACGGTCGAGACGTTCGGATTCACCCGAGGCGTCCCCGAGACCGTGACCGGCTGTCTCTTGGTCGACCTGCGAGGCGTCACCTTCGACGACCCCGCCAACGAGGAGGCCCTGCGCGGCCGGGACGGCAAGGACGCCGACGTCGTCCAGTACGTCCTTGCCTCGAAGGGGGCGTTCACCAAGCTGTCGGAGATCACCCGCCAGGCCAAGGCCCTGCTCGACTCCAACGCGACGCGGAACCTGACGCTGCGAATCCTGATCGGCGACGACAACGGCAGCACCAGGGCGGTCGTCGTCGGCGACGCCGTCGCGGAGGTCCTCACCGCCCGCGGCATCCCGACCGAGGTGGAACACCGCCACCTGCCCGAGGCCGCCCAGAAGTGAGCGTGTCCGGGACTGCTGATATCAGCCCCGGACACGCCCCTCCAGCACACCACATCCGGCGGGGCCCGCACCATCGTGGGCCCCGCCCCCACCAGTGAAGGGACCCCATGTCCACCACCCCCGCCGACGCCTACGAGTTGCCGCCGGCCTCCCGGCTCGCCGACGTCCTGCAGGCGCTGATGACCGAGTACCCCACCGACGACGCCGAGTTCTCCCCGGACGCGGTCGCCGCGGTGCTGACTGTCATGCCGCTGCACGGCGACGACCAGGGCATCGCGGTCGAGGTCCCGCTGCAGGCCGGTCAGGTCGAGTGGCTGACCGACTTGCTCAGCAAGGAGTCGGACCACTGCCGCAACTCCCACCCGGACGAGAGCGGGCAGTGCGGGCACTGCGCCGGCACCGGCTCCGCCCGACCCACCTCTGTGATCGGTCCCGCCGACCCCGCCGCCGACCGCTCGCTACGGTGGACCCCACCGCAGCAGCACTGAACACGGGGAGGCCAACGCCATGTTGATGGCAGCGGACAAGGGCGATATCAACACGATCATCGGGGGCATCGCACCCGACTGGGGGCCGTTCGGCGCCCTCGGCACCGAGGCGAAGACCATGGTCCAGGTCGTCATGGCACTGGCCATCCTGATGTGCCTGGCCATCGCGATCTGGGGAGCGGCGAAGCAGCGGATCGGCGCCACGGCGATGCGCGACACGTTCAGCGCGGAGCAGGGCAAGGGCCTGATCATCGCCGGACTGGCCGGAGTCTTCATCATCGGCTCGCTCGGCACCGTCTTCACCATCGTGTACGGCATGGCCGTCTGATGAGTCCCGAGTCGGTCGTCCCGTGGGCCGCCCTGGCGGCTGACCCCGCGACCGTCGAGAGCTACCGGGCCAAGGTCTACACAGACCGGGGCCCGGACCTCTGCCACTACTTCCTCGGCGCGATCAGCAGCTCCGGCCACGGCAAGCTCCGCGCCGGGTCGAGGAAGACCGGCACCTCCCGCGTGGTCACCGCGCACGTTCTCGGCTACGTGATCGCCAACGGCGCCGCCGCCCTCCCCGAGGGCCACGTCGTACGGCACACCTGCGACGAGTCCAGCTGTCAGCTCCCCGCCCACTGGGTGGCCGGCGAACGGCTCGACAACATCCGCGACTACTACGCCCGCAGCCACCGGGCCGGGCACGCGCTCGGCGATGTCCGGGGCCCGGACGGACGCGCCACGGCCATCCGCGACGCGATCCTCGGCGCCCTGGCGACCGGCGCCGACGTCGAGGTGGCCATCGCCGCCGCGATTGCAGCGGGTAACCCCTCGGGTGCCTCCCAGGAGACCCTTTTCTGAACTCCCCTGGTAACAGTTGGAACCGCCCGTACGTTGATCAAACCCCATGCACATGGAGGCAGGAGCGACCGTGAACGTCCCGAAGACCGACCCGGGCCGCGAGGGCACCCGGATGATCGCCGCGCTGGAGAAGTGCTGGGCCGCGATCCAGAAGCACCACCCGGACGTGCCGCCGGTCCTGTTCATCAGCGGAACCGGAATCGCGCGCAGGCAGACGGAGAAGCCCCGCACGTCGACCGACGCACCCCGCCGCCGGCACTACCCGACCCGGGGTCACCACTGGGCCGACCGGTGGGCCGTGGCCGAGCACGAGGACAGGCTCGCCGAGCTGTTCGTGGCCGGAGAGACGATCCGCGACGGGGGCGAGGAGATCCTCAAGACCGAGCTGCACGAGGCCGCCCACGCGCTCGCCCATGTTCGAAAGATCCAGGACACCTCCAAGGGTGACCACCGGTGGCACCGCAAGGAGTTCGCGGCCCTGGCCCGCGAGGTCGGACTCGAACCTCCGCGCAAGAGCGAGAAGCCGTTGGGTTTCTCCAACTGCACGTTGACCGACGCGACCCGCAAGAAGTACGCGTCCGTCATCCGCCAGCTCGACGCCGCCGCCCTCCCCGGCCTCGGTGGCGACGACGAGGACGCCGCCGTCGAGGAGGAGCCCACCGAGCCGGAGACCCCCGGCTCGACCAACGGCAAGCGGGTCAAGGTCACGTGCGGGTGCGAGCCGGAGCCGCGGGCGTTCCCCGTCACACCGAAGGTGTTGGCGGAGGGTCCGATCATCTGCGGACTGTGCGAGCAGCCGTTCACCCTCCCCGCCGAGGCCGCCGACGAGGAGGACCAGGAGCAGCCCGCCGACACCGTGCCCGGCCCCGAAGCGGAACCCGACTCCCCCGCCGCCGAGTTCACCGTCGCCCTCCCCGAACCCCGCCCCGCCGAGGCCGTCGAGCCCCGGGATTCCCCCATGGACATGGGGCGCTGACTCGCCCGGACCGGCCGCGCTCGCGCGGCCCACGGCCGCCGTGGTGCCCGTGCGTTTCCCCATGGACATGGGGCGCAGCCCAGCGCCGGCGCGCGAAGCGCGCGGCGGAATCGGCCGCCGCCGACAAACACTCCTGGTAACAGTCGAGGCCCGCCCCCATGTTGGGGGTCGGGCCTCAGCTCGTCTCTGGCGAGCGTACAGGGGCTCGTGCGGCTCGTCGAGCCTTGCTCTTCTGAGAGGCGCTCAAGCCGCCCTCTCAGACTCTCCAGGCACCGTCTCCCCCTACAGCTCGAATCCCTACCGCACCTCAGAACCAACACCCACTTACCGCCGTCCAGCACCATCCGCATCCATACAGCTCAGCCCACTACAAACCCCTCTCCTACCGCCTCTCATCCCTACTGCTACAACCTCTACTACATAACACACCTAGGCATTCT